>NZ_BAAARE010000001.1:405388-413552 GCF_039532035.1 Terrabacter carboxydivorans
GCTCGGCACCATGAACGGCGGCGCCCTCACCTGGAGCTTCGTCGGCAACACCGCCGGCTTCGGCCACGCCATCAACGACGGACGACCCTTCTGGGTCGGCGACTTCACCGGCAACGGCACCACCGACGTGCTCTTCTACTACCCCGGCGACGACAACTGGTGGCTCGGCACCATGAACGGCGGCGCCCTCACCTGGAGCTTCGTCGGCAACACCGCCGGCTTCGGCCACGCCATCAACGACGGACGACCCTTCTGGGTCGGGGACTTCACCGGCAACGGCACCACCGACGTCCTCTTCTACTACCCCGGCGACGACAAATGGTGGCTTGGCACCATGACGGACGTCCCGTCGGAGAACAGCGAGTGCGCCGGCCTCCGGCAGCAGATCGCCCAGCACCGGGCCCGCATCCGCGAGCTCCAGGCGGCCAAGGCACACCTGAACCCGCGCGACCCGGCGGACCGGGTCGAGATCCTCGAGCTCGGGCGTCTCATCACGAGCGAGCGTCAGGCCATCACCGCCGCGCAGTCCAGGATGAGCAGCCTCAGCTGCCCCATCACGCCCAACCCGGGAGGCAGGCAGCTCACGTGGAGCCTGCTGGGCAACACCGCCGGCTTCGGCCACGGCATCAACGACGGACGCCCCTTCTGGGTCGGGGACTTCACGGGTGACGGCGCCGCCGACATCCTCTTCCACTACCGGGGCGACCTGAACTGGTGGCTCGGGAAGACGTCCTCCGGCGCTCTCTCGTGGGTGCTCTCGGGGACCTGGTGAGCGGATGATGGGTCGGTGAGCCCACAGCCCGACGACGTCGAACCGGAGCCTGTCGTGGTCCGCGTGCGCTGCCGTGTGCACGCGCCCGCGGACCACGGCAGGCTCACCGGGGCGGTCCTGCGTGTCAGCCTGGAGGACGTCTCCCTGGCCGATGCCCCCGCCGTCGTCGTCGCCTCGGCGCAGAGGCCGCTGCGGACGTCGGACGACCTGGCCGAGCCGGTGGAGCTGAGCGCGTCACTGTCCGGGCGGCGCACCTACACGGTGCGGGCCCACGTGTCGCGCACCGGTGAGCGGCAGGTCAGGGTCGCCGACCTCCTCTCCACCAGCAGCCACCCCGTCCGAGCGGTGCCGGGCACGGTCGACGTGGACGTCGAGCTCCGCGAGGTCTGAGACCCACCCGCCACGCACCACCGGGTGCCTGACGGCCGGCTGGCCTGCGGCATACTGGCACCGGGATTGCCACGTCGTCGGACGACCACCACGGTCGAACGGGTCGACGTGCCTCGGGAGGATGCGCTGCAGCCTCCCGCCCAGGGCCTCTAGCTCAGTCGGTAGAGCATCGGACTTTTAATCCGCCGGTCGTCGGTTCGAGCCCGACGGGGCCCACCACACGTTTGCGCAGGTCAGGCACTGTCTGCGCCTTTCGACTTGCCGAGCCCGTCGCCCTCGGAGGCGTCCAGGGGGCGCAAAAGGGGCACAAGCCCGTCAAGAGCCAGCGCCACGGCGTCCAGGTCGTCGCCGAACAGACCTGCGTAGACATCGAGCGTCATGGCCGCCGAGGCGTGCCCGAGCATCTGCTGCACCGCCTTGACGTTTGCGCCCGAGGCAATCGCCAGCGAGGCCGCGGTGTGCCTCAGGTCGTGGGGTGTGACCTCGACGACGCCGGCTGCCCGGCAGGCGGGGTCGAAGACACGACGACGCCAGTTGCCTAGGCGCAGGACGCCGCCCTCGGGGGCGGTGAACAGCAGGTCCTCGGGCCCCTTTCCCTGGCACTGTCCCTCGATCCCCTGGGCCAGCGACGGTGGGAACGGCACGGTCCTCGTGCGGTTCGTCTTCGGCAGCGACCACACCGCACGGCCGGCCACCTCCGTGACGCTTTCGGCGATGACGAGGCGACGGCGAAGCAGGTTGACCCGACGGACCCGGAGGGCAGCGAGCTCGCCGAAGCGCAGGCCGCAGAACGCGAGAACGGCCACGCTCAGGCCGTTCGGCTGTGCAGCCTCGACGAGGCGAGCGACCTCCGCGGCGCTCAGGAAGCGCGGATCTGCCCGCACTGCTCGCGGCAGCTGGACCCCTGCAGCAGGGTTTCGGGAGAGCCGTCCGTCCTTCACCGCCTCGGCCAGGATCAGCGAGAGCACCCGGTGCGCCTGCCGCACGGTTCCAGCCGACAGGCCGGTCGCCGACAGAGCGCCCACCCAGTCGCGGACATCACTGTGCCTCAGATCCGCGATGGCCCAGTCCCCGAAGCGAGGAAGGATGTGGCCGTTGACGAGCCCGCGGTAGCGCGTCGCGGTCGACACCTTGAGATGCGTCAGGCCACGAGCCCAGGCTTCGGCGACGTCACGCACCCGCACCTTGCCGGCCCGCGGATCGATGTACTGACCGCGATGCCGCTCAGCCTGCATCTGGTCGAGCCAACGTTGAGCGTCGACCTTGCGAGCGAAGTTCTTCTTGCGCTGTCGTCCACCCGGGTCGCGCCACCGTGCCTGCCAGCCGGGGTCCTTCGGGTTCCTGCTGATGCTCGCCATCACCCGACCTCCAGCTGCCCACGCGACCACTCGCGAACCGTCTCCGGGTCGAAGCGCAGGTGACGCCCGATCCGCATTGCTTGCGGGCCCTCATGCCGAACCCGCCACTGGTAGATCGTGGCCACCGGGACACGCAGAAAGTCGCTCACGTCCTGGACGGTCCACAACACATCAGTCTCACTCATTCCCCTTCTCCCCTACTCCGATTGCCCTGCCGTGATTGAAGAATCGACGCGCTGCGCTGCCTTCCACTGGGCATACTCGCGGGCCCGCGCAGCAGCGGCCTTCGCGAGCTCGGCATCGCCGTCGGTGTCCCAGCCTGACCCGGCGTACGACCACTGGCCCACGACGAGGGTGGTCTCCTCGAGGTCGTCCGAGAGGAGGTCGTCGAGGTCGCGGACGTCGAGGGTCCGGCCGTGGCGGCTGGCGTCAGCGAGGCGTCTCTGGAACCGCGTTCGGGCGCGACGCAACCGCCCCAGAGTGATCGAGTAGCGCCGCGACTTCGTGGAGAAGTGTCCGCGGAAGCCGAGCATCCGGTTCCACTTCCCGAGGAGTGCATACGGGTGCTCCCGGATCGGGGTCCCCTCAGCGCGCGCGTCGGTCCCGATGTGGTCGGTGACTTCGGCGAGGGTCGCGCGCAGCCGGCGTAGGTGTGGGTTGTCGCCGTTGATCAAGTCGCCGGCGGACTTGGTCGCGTACTTGGCCAGGTAGCCGGCGACCTGCCCCGAGGTGAGTTCACGGTCCGGATCGTCGGTGCGTCGGGAGGTCTTGATCGGGCGCACGTCGACCTGGGCACCGAACCGCAGCGTCCGGACCGGGTCATCATCGAAGAGCGGGGGCGCGTCGAAGGACACGCCGCCGACAGCCTGCTCGACGACCTGGGCGAGTATCGCCGCCGTCGTGGAGGCCGGGGAAGGGGCGAACCCGTCAGCCGTTTTGGGCCCGTCGAGACGGATCAGGGCGTGGAAGTGGACGATGCCACGTTGCTGGTACTCGGCGACCTTCGCGTACTGCACGGTGAGCAGCTCCGACAGCCGCGTCTCGGGAACACCGAGGTGTCGGGCCAGGAGCCGGCGCAGGTCGATGGTGAACCGGCGCCACAGCTCCGGCGCCCACCACTGCCATACGAGGTGGCTCTCGTAGTCGTAGCAGTCGCGGCACAGCGGCTGCCCGAGCAGCTCGTCCTCGTCGCCGTGTCGGTCGTGGCAGACCGTCGAGCGCCCGTGCTCGCACACCCGGTCCTGGCCTTTGACCGTGAAGGGCCGGCAGGTGCGGCCGCCCCGGGTGCCGTGTACGGTCCCGAACGAGGGCGCGGTCAGCGTCGCGAAGACGAGCGGGTTGTCGGCAACCGTGTCGGGGACGCCTTTGCCGCCGGCCACGCCGGCCCGAATCAAGTGGAACGTGTCTGCGGCGTAAAGCCGTGAGCAGGACGGGCAGTCCGCCGCGCGGCGATTCCCGCACCGCACGTGCAGCACCCCGAGCGGGCTGTCGGCCGAGGAGAAGCTCGAGAGCACCTCGCCGGTCCCAACGTCGACCGTGTCTGAGTGTCCGTGGAGCCGAATCGGCTTGGCGCAGTGCCCGACTCGGGAGGCTGCCTCGGACCACGCGTCGAAGTCGCGTGAGGTCAGCCGAGCGATGACCTGCGCCTCGGTGGCGGCGTCGAGGTGCCCCAGGTCAAGCGGGTGGCCCTCCCCGACCGGGGGCGCACTTGCGTGCTCGCGCGTTGGTTCAGCGGAACGCAGGGGCACGGCGTCCCAGATGCGGTCCCGTGTTGCCCGGCTCATCTCGGCCACCCCCTTCCCTGTTCCGGGGTGGGTGTGCCGTGCAGGTACTGCGGCTCCCGCTGCACGGCACACCCGGTCCGAAGGGCGGCCCAGAAACGATCGAGAAGCTGCCGGCGCTGCGGGGAGCCGCGCACACGCCAGGCCACGTCAGGTGATGACGATGAAGGTGGCGGACGAGAAGTTTCGTGTCTGTGTGTGTGGCGGCTATTCGTGTGGACGGCCTCTGGCCGGGGTGGGGAGCCGACCCCCAGGGCATCAAGCCCGCAGTTTTGTCAGTTCAGGTCTTTATGTTTGGGTATGTCCGCACTCCCACCATCCACGCCCAAGGTGCCGATCCACGAAGAAACACGCCGCGTGTCGCGCGGTCGAAGTTTCACCCACATGCCGAGAGTCGGACGTTGCGACTCGGCCGAGTTCGAAGGTTGTGGTTCGGGATTCTCGACGGCGGCGGCAGCCGTTCCACCGCCCTCGCGGCCCGCTCGCGCCTGGCCGTCACCAGTGGCTCTTGTCGTCCCAGGGTGTGAACGTGGCGAACTCGAGTGGGTCATCGAGCGGATCGAGTCCAGGCAGGCCATGGGTGACGTGGTTGCCCCGCGCCCAAGTAAGCAGCGTCTCGATCAGGCCGCTCTGCAGTGGTGGGTCCTGATCTCCGTCACGCGGAACGACTATCAACGGCCACGTGTCGGGATCACCCACGGTCAGCCAGGCGAGGTCGTCGCCCTCGATCGAGCTGGCGAAGGGCAGGAAACCTCCTCGCTCGGGCCATGCGCGCAACGGGTGGAACTCGGGGAACTCGGATCGGAGGCTCCGATAGATGTCCAAGGACTCAGCAGAGTGGTAGACCAGGCCACGCCCGGCGATCCGCAGCGGCGTCTGGAACCTCAGCCAGCCGCGCCAGACGCCGGCCCCGTAACGAGTCATGAGGGATGTGTACCCGGTGGGCAGACGGGTGCCGAGACGGTCGAATAGATCATCCCAGCTGCCTTCTCCGAGATACGGCGCGGCAGGTGGCGGTATCAGGGCGGTCAGCGCGTCGAACCCCGTCCCCTGGGTCAGTGCCGCCCGGCGCCGCGTCTGGGACGTGCCCCTGGGAGCAGGGGTAGGCGGGGTCCACGGCTCCGGGTCGGGCAGGAAGGCGGTGCGCCTGCCGGTTGCCGGGAGTGGGCCGATGCTTGGTGCGCGGGGGATCTCGATTCCGGACGTGATGGCTGTGTCCAGCGCGGCCAGCATCGGCATGTCCAGGTAGGTCCAGGGGTTCATGTGAGCACTGGCGGCGTTCTGGTCGAAGATCGCGGTCCTCCACTCATCGGGATCGTCGGATGGCGACGTGTCCCAGAACAGCACGTGCGCTCTTCTCGTCTCGCCCCAGGCCAACAGCCCGCCGGGCGCGGGGTGGAACGGTGGCGGGTCGAGTGGGGAGGCCTTACGTGAAGCGAGGCGACAGCGGCGATGTGTCTCGCTCAGCCACTTGGAGTACTCGAACCGCCCCTTCTGAATGCACGGCGTGTGCAGCCAGATGTGATCACCGATGTCCAATGGGCCGTAGGCCGTCGCGACGGCCTTGTAGTCACCGGGCAGCGATAGCCCAAGCCAGTCCTCGACGGCGACCCAATCGATCGGGACAGGGTCCATGGTTGGCGGTCCGAAGATTGTCGGGAACGACGAAAGGTCCACGCGCGCAACTGTGCCAGCAGAGCGGTCGCAGGTGCGCGCTGGTGCTGGGCCCGTTGCTGGACGGGCGTGGGTCGCGGGGTTCGGCCAGGGAGCCACCAACACCGCAGAGGACGTCTTTCAGCGGCTCGCTCAGTTCGTCGAGGAGGCCGAGGAGCGTGGACAGCCGATCAACTGGAGACAAAGCGTGACGGAGCGGATGATCGTCTGGCGGGCAGGCGAGGGCTGAGACGAGAGCGCACTCACATGCCGCGGATGGTGCGTCGCTCGTGTCCGATCTGAGGATGTCCTCCGGCGATGTGTCGGCCCGGTCGTCAGCCGATGTCGCCTTCGGAGAACGTGTCCAGGTCGACGACTACCTGAGCGAGGCGGTCGTCGGCGGAGTAGCCCAGCCACACGTCGTAGACGCCGTCGCCCTCGCCGCACCTGACCACAAGGCCGCCGTCGACGAGCTTGAACGGCTCCTGGTTCATGGAGTCCATCAGGTCGGCCGGGTCGCCGTCTTCCCGTTCCCGTGCATGCCGGTATGGCTCCACCCGGGCGTCATCGAGCAGCACGATGTTGCGCGAGTCGACCGCCACGCCGTGGCCCTCGCCAAAGCCGTTCTGCCAGCGAGTCGGCGGGGCGTCTGACTCCAAGATGGTGGCGGTCACCCCGCCAACGAGGTGCAGACGAGACCCCGGGGAGTCCGCGATCTCGATGGTGCTCAACGTGACCGCAAACGTGGCAGGCGCATCGGACACGCGGGGCATCCCGGGGAGGTGCCCGGCCAGGGGCCAGAACGCGTCCATGACGACGAGTCTTCCGGAGACGAACAGCTGGCCGGCGTCAACGGCGTTGATGACGTGTGAGTCACCCGGACCATAGGTGATGGTCCGGCCATAGGACTGGATCCTGTCGACGATATCCACGATGCCCCCTGAGATAGCTCCAGCCCGGTAACGACCTGCCGCGGCCGACGCTAGTACCTACACACGCACTCCACCGCCTGCCACCGCCTGACGTGAAGGCATCGCGGGTAGGCCCGAGCCGGGAGCCGGCCACGAACGTCCGGAACTGCCGCTCTGAGGGCGACTACGCTCGCCCGACCATGCCCCATAGGTCATTTCTCTGCATCGACCTGGTGATGACGCAACGCTTGTGTGCGCGCTGGTGTCAAATGGTGCAGGGACGGATACGTCCCCGGCCGCCCCGACCCAGGAACGTGGCCACTTTGGGGAGGAACCGTGAACCGACCGAGCAAGGCGGGCGCCGTAGCCGTTTCGCTCGCGGCAACGGTCGTTGTCTCTGCAACCAGCTGCTCGGACGGTGCGCAGGTCCCGGCCGACCGTTCAGCCGTTACAGCCACGTCGCATGCCGAGGGAACGACACGGCTAGCCGGCTACTCGGCCGCCTCCGGGAAGCGTGAGTTGACGATCTTCGTCATGGTGGACCAGCTGGCTACCCTCCGCGGGGTGTCCGTAGTGTCCGAGGATCCCGAGCGGGTGACCGTGAGTGCTGATCTGTCACGACGGCCAGGAAACGCAGTGGGCATGCTCGGATACGTTTGGCGCACCGTCCGGCTAGCGAAGCCACTGGGCCCCCGTCGGGTTGTGGATGCCAGCGGCACAGTCGTCCAGCCGATCTCGCCTGCCGACGTCGGCCCAACACCAGGGCCAGAGCGAACGACTTGGACCCCTGGCTGAAGCAGACGCACGTGGTCCCAACGCGCGGATCTGCCGCGCTCGGCTAGTACCTGAACTCGAGCAGCTGCTCGAACTCCTCTCTGCTGTCTACGCGCTCGACCGTTGGCCAAGGCGACTCTTCCCTGCGACCTTTCCAAGTCAGGTGCACCAAGAACACGTCGTCACGGTCCTGGACCAGCACTTCGTCCTGAGGCATCGCCTCCGCCACTACCGGTCCACTTGCGACCCTCCAACACGTGGCCCGGACCTACCTCGCGAGCCAGCTCTGCCTCGAGCAGCGCGGCACGCTCTTCTGAGCGGAGATCCAGCATGGGATCGACAAAGACGTACGTCTCGGTCCACGACTTAGGCCCACCGTACCGACGCCGAGACTCGAAGGGTCTGCTGCACGGATAGGTGGCATCTGATCTGCGTCGATGTGTGTCGGCGCTGGAAGGATGTGCACCATGCCCAAGGCGTTCCCCAACGAGTTCCGCGAGGACGTGATCCGGGTCTTCAAGGAGT